>NZ_LHVN01000006.1:0-13464 GCF_001269815.1 Pseudomonas sp. P1.31
GATCTTTTGATCTTGTTTTTTACAATCAAAAGATCGCAGCCTTCGGCAGCTCCTACAGGGGATCATCAATTACCAGGGAATGGTTTCACCCTTGTAATTGATGAAGTGATGCCCACCCTTGCCGGTGTACGCATTCACCTGATCAACCAACCCACGGGTGCTGGTTTCCACATCCAGATCCGCGCCTTCGCCACCCATGTCCGTCTTCACCCAACCCGGATGCAGCGACAACACGGTCATCTTCTGCTCGCCCAACTGCGTGATAAAACTGTTGGTCATCGAATTCAGCGCAGCCTTGCTCGCTTTGTACAACGCCAGCTCCGGCGCGTCCGGCACGGTCACGCTGCCCAGCCCGGAACTCATGAACGCCAGCACGCCGCTGCCGTCACGAATCTGCCCGACAAAACGCTGGGCCAGATTGATCGGTGCCACGGCGTTGGTGAAGAACAACTGACCGACTTCAGCCAATGTCGCGCCGCCCGGGGTCTGATCGACCGGGCCTTTGACCCCGGCGTTGACGAACAGCAGGTCGAAGGTTTCGCCTTTGAGCTGTTGGCTCAGGGCGATCACCGCTTGCTGATCGTCCATGTCGAGCTTCTCGATCCGCACCTTGCCTAATGCTTGAAGCGCATCGGCATTGGCAGGATTGCGCACGGTGGCGGTGACTTGCCAGCCATCAGCCAGCAGGGTTTTCACCAGACCGAGGCCCAGGCCCCGGGAGGCGCCGATGATCAGTGCGTTTTTTGCAGACATGAGGGGCTTCCTTGATGAATGAGGATCATGGATTCAATGGACAGGCCTGACCGAGCCGAAGTTGCAGCTCTTGCCGCAGCACGTCGAGTTCGCTCATGCGGGTTTCGATCAGTTGCAGTTTGTCGCGCAGCAACTGCGCCACGGCGTTGTCCGGATCGGGTGCGTTCCACAATGCCGCGACACTGTCACCGATCTCGCCGAGGGTAAATCCCAGGCGCTGCGCGGTTTTGATATAGAGCACCAGTTGCACCATCTCCGGTGGATAGTCGCGGTAACCATTGGCACTGCGCTGCGCCGCAATCAACCCGCGCTGCTCGTAGAAACGCAGGGTGTCACGGCTGACGGCGCTGGCTTGGGCTAATTCACCGATGCGCATGGCAACTCTCAAAAGGGCTATTGACCCTGGAGCATACTCCAGGCTTTACCGTGCTTGCTCCCTGAATTTCTGGAGCATGGATGATGTGGACTTCAACGCAGTATCGCCACGTGGTGCGCGGCAGTGCCTGGTATGACTTGATCGTCACGGCAGCATTTGCCACGCCGTGGAGTTTTGCGCTTGTGCACGGGTTGTTGAGTGCACTGGATTTGCCCGGCGAATTGCCGGCGTTTCAGCCTGTGCATATGTTGATGGCGAATCTGTTGGGGTCGGTGGTGTGCGTGTGGGCGGTGCTGCGGATTCGTGATCCGCAGGCGCTTTATGGACGGTATGACGCGGTGGCGCGGTTTTTGTTTGCGGCTTGGCAGGGGTATGCCTTGCTGCACGGTGCCAGTTCGATTTTGCTGGTTTTTCTCGTTTTCGAACTGGCGTGGGGCGTTGCTCAAGTGCTGCCTGTGCGGACGCCTTCGCGAGCAAGCTCGCTCCCACAGGGGATCTGAGTGAACTCGGTCAACTGTGGGAGCGAGCTTGCTCGCGAAGAGGCCAGTAAATTCACCTCTTAATGCCCGGCCTGCCAAGGTTGCCCCAACGAAACCGGTGCATACAATCTTGTACGCACCGCATCCCGCGACAACAGCACCAACACCAAAATCGTCGCCACATACGGCAGCATCGCCAGCAAACTCGACGGAATCGCCAGCCCCAACCCCTGCGCGACCAAATGCAGGATGCTGGCGAGCCCAAACAAATACGCCCCGAGCAACAACCGCCACACTCGCCAACTAGCAAACACCACCAGCGCCAGCGCGATCCAGCCACGCCCGGCGGTCATGTTTTCCGCCCACATCGGCGTATACGCCAGCGACAAATAAGCCCCGGCCAACCCGGCCATCGCTCCACCAAACAGCACCGCTAGAGTACGCACGGTCAACACCGGCAAGCCCATCGCACTGGCCGCATCCGGGTTCTCGCCCACGGCTTGAATGATCAACCCGACACGACTTTTGATGATCACCCACGCCACCAGCGCAAACAGCGCGAACGACAGATACACCAGCAAATCCTGCGCAAACAGCATCCGCCCGATCAGCGGAATCTCACTCAGATAAGGAATCGCCAACGGCTCAAAACCGGCCAGTGGTTTCCCGACCCAGGCCGCGCCGACAAAGGTCGACAGCCCGACACCAAAAATCGTCAGCGCCAACCCGGTCGCCACCTGATTGGCATTGAACACCAGCGCCACCAGCGCAAACAGTGACGACAACAACATCCCGGCCAACATCGCCAGCAACACGCCAAGCCACAGGTTGCCGCTGTTCAGCGCGACGATAAAACCGATCACTGCGCCAAACAGCATCATCCCTTCCTGCCCGAGGTTGAGCACGCCGCTCTTCTCGCAGATCAGTTCACCCAGCGCCACCAGCAACAGCGGCGTCCCGCATCGCACCATGGCATAGAAAATATTGCTCAACAGATCGATATCCATCACAGCGCTCCAGCGGTTACGGCGGTGGTCGACGAGCGCTTCACCCAGCGCAGATTCAGGCGTGGCCGATAGAGGATCAGCACGTCACAGGCGAGCAGGAAAAACAGCATCATTCCCTGGAACAACTGGGTGATCGCCTGCGGCAGATTCATCGTCATTTGCGCGCTCTCGCCACCGATGTACAGCAGCGCCATCAACAGACTGGAGAACAGAATCCCGATCGGATTCAGTCGGCCAAGAAACGCCACGGTAATCGCCGCATAGCCATACCCCGGCGACACCTGCGGCACCAATTGGCCAATCGGCCCGGTGACTTCGCAGACACCGGCAAGCCCAGCCAAGCCGCCGCTGATCAACAGCGCGAGCCAGATCAAACGCTTCTCGCGAAAGCCGACAAACCCCGCCGCACGCTTGTCCAGCCCGAGCACTTTGATCTGGAAACCGACAAAGCTTTTCTGCAACAACACCCACACCGCGACCAGTGCGAGCAAGGCGAAATACACCCCGGCGTGCACGCGGCCATCCTCCATCAACAACGGCAAGCGGCTGGCGTCACCGAACATCGCCGATTCGGGAAAGTTGAATCCGGCCGGATCCTTCAGCGGCCCGTGCACGCAGAACAGCAGCAGGTTCAGCGCGATGTAATTGAGCATGATGCTGGTGAGAATTTCGTTGGCGTTGAAACGTGTGCGTAACCATGCCGTCAGCCCGGCCCACGCCGCGCCGGCGAGGGTGCCGGTGAGCAGAATCAACACCAGCGCCCAACGGCTTTGCATGTCGATGATGTTCACCGCCAAGGCACTGCCGGCGAGTGCGCCGAGGAGCAATTGCCCCTCAGCGCCGATGTTCCAGATCCGCGCCTGATACGCCACCGCCAGACCCAAAGCGCAGAGCAGAATCGGCAACGCTTTGACCAGCAATTCGGAGACGCCATACATATCGCTGACCGGTGCAATCAGCAGCGTGTGCAAGGTTTGCAGCGGGTCGTGGCCGAGGGCGATAAACAGCAGTGAGCCGCAGCCAAGCGTCAGCGCCGCCGCCAGTAACGGCGAGCACCACAGCATCACGCGCGATTGCTGGCCACGGGGTTCGAGGGAAAGCAGCATGAGTAAAGCTCCGTTAAACCGTGGCGGCGGAAGGTGGGTTGTCGAACTGGCCGGCCATCCAGCCGCCGACATCGCTGAGTTGCGTATCGGTGGTGTTGTGCAGCGCCGACAGGCGTCCGCCACACAAGGCGCCGAGGCGGTCGCTGATCTGGAACAGTTCGTCGAGGTCTTCGGAAATCACCAGAATCGCCGCACCGGCATCGCGCAACGCGATCAACGCACGGTGGATGGTCGCGCCGGCGCCGACGTCGACGCCCCAGGTCGGGTGCGCAGCGATCAGCAGTTTCGGTTGCTGAAGGATTTCGCGGCCGAGGATGAATTTCTGCAAGTTGCCGCCGGACAGGCTGCGCGCAGCGGTTTGCGTGTCCGGGGTTTTCACGCCGAAGCGCTGAATGATGTGCTGGGCGAGGGCTTCGACTTTGCCGCGTTCGATCAAACCGTGGCTGACCAAGCCTTGTTGGAACGCGGTGAGCAGAGCGTTATCGGCCAGACTCAATTCCGGCACCGCACCATGGCCGAGGCGCTCGGCGGGGACGAACGCCAGGCCCAATTTGCGTCGCGCGTCCGGGCGTAAATCAGCGACGTGTTGCTCGGCGAATCGAATGGTCGCGGCCTCCGCACGAGGCAAGGTCTGTTCGCCGCTGAGCAGGGCGAGCAACTCATCCTGGCCATTGCCCGCAACCCCGGCGATACCGACGATTTCACCGCTGCGTACCTGCACATCAATGTCAGTCAGCGAGCAACCAAACGGATCGGGGTTGTGCCAGCTCAAGCCCTTCACCTGCAAAAACGCCGCGCCGCCGCTGACTTTCGGATAGTCGCCAATCAACGCCGCCGCTTCGCCAACCATCAACTGCGCTAACTGCTGATCCGAGCATTCGGCCGGCACGCAATGCCCGGCCACGCGCCCGCCGCGCAGAACCGTCGCGCTGTGACACAGCGCGCGAACTTCGCCGAGCTTGTGGCTGATAAACAGAATGCTGCATCCCTCGGCGGCGAGACGGCGCAGGGTGATGAATAACTCGTCAGCCTCCTGCGGGGTCAGCACCGAGGTCGGTTCGTCGAGGATCAGCAGACGAATGTCCTGCATCAGGCAACGGATGATTTCCACGCGCTGGCGTTCGCCGATCGACAGGCTGTGGACAAGTCGCTCCGGCTCCAGCGCCATGCCATAACGGCGCGACACTTCGCGAATTTTCGGTTCCAGTTGTTTCGGCGTACCAGCCGCCGCGCCCATCGCCAGCGCGATGTTCTGCGCGACGCTGAGGGTTTCGAACAGCGAGAAGTGCTGGAACACCATACCGACGCCCAACTGCCGTGCCTGCGCTGGATTGCGAATGTTGACTCGCTGGCCCTGCCAAAGCATTTCCCCGGCGTCGGCCTGGGTGACGCCGTAGATGATCTTCATCAAGGTACTTTTGCCCGCACCGTTTTCCCCGAGCAGGGCGTGAATTTCTCCGGGCGCGATGCTCAGGTCAATGGCATCGTTGGCCAGACAACCGGGATAACGTTTGCTGATGTGGCGCAGTTGCAGGCGCGCAGGAATAGAAGCAATTGGCATGACAGGCTCGACTTGCTTGGAGTTGTGCCTGTGGATAAAGCAATTTCCTGGCCATTGAGTCAGGAACCCGAGCGGGCTGCGGGTGCGGGCGCTCGGCGCAGAGCATTGCGCTGAAAATCGGCGGGATTTGCAGCACCAAATCGGAGCAAAGGTGTTGATCGGGCTCTAGTTTTGCCCGGCGGCAACTGATCAAAAAACGAGCAAACCCTTGGGAGCTAGGCAGAACCTGCAACTGCGGCGGTCATGAACGGGTTATCCACAGGTTGCTCCACAGTTATTGTGCGCAAGCCGAAACGCCGGGCATAAGCACTGTGGTGCTTTCTTCTAATGGTGATAAACGCGGCTAACTGATTGTTTCTGCTTGGAAATTACATTTCGTCGGGCAAATTGAACGAAAAGTGAACAAACCGCGCAAAGCCACGTGACAGAAGGGTTACAGCGTTATGTGCTCAGGTTATCCACAGTCGGGTGCACAGTAGATGTGGGCAAGTTTGCGGAATATGAAATTTCGCATCCGCCCCAAAACATCGCAGCCTTCGGCAACTCCTACAGGGAAACGCATTTCAATTGTAGGAACTGCGGAACGCTGCGATCTTTTGACCTTGCTTCACCGCTGCAACAAAATCCGCCCACGACTCAAATCCGCCAACTGCCCCTGCAACACCGAAATCTGCGCCTCACCCACCGCCAACTTCAACTCAACCCCATTCGCCGTAAAATTCTCCTCAACAACCAACCCAGCCAAATCCGCCACCCGCAACTTCACCAAAGCCAACTCGGCAAACCCGCAAGCACAACTCAACGGCACCCGACTGATCAACTCAACCTTCGCCGCCGTCTGCAAACACTTGTTCGCCCCACCGCCATAGGCCCGGGCCAAACCACCAGTGCCGAGTTGAATCCCGCCGTACCAACGAATGACCAAAACCGCGACCTGATCGCAATCCTGCGCTTCAATCGCCGCCAGAATCGGGCGCCCCGCAGTACCGCCCGGTTCGCCATCGTCATTGCTGCGATATTGATCGCCGAGTTTCCACGCCCAGCAATTGTGCGAAGCGTTCAAATCGCTGTGCTGTTCAAAGAACGCCTGCGCATCAGCAGGACTGCCGATCGGTGTGGCGAAGGTGATAAAGCGGCTTTTGCGAATCTCTTCGCGGTACTCGCAAAAACCGCTGAGGGTGAAAGGCATAAACGTCTTATAGAGAAGGAGTGAGGCCGCAGCCTTTGAGAATGATGCGGATCAGGTTGTTGCCGGCGTCTTCCATGTCCTGCTTGGTCAGCTTGCTGCGACCGCTGACGCGACAGATCTGCGTGGCGAAGTCGGCGTAATGCTGGGTGCTGCCCCACAGCAGGAATATCAGATGCACCGGATCAACCGCGTCCATTTTGCCGGCATCGATCCACGCCTGAAACACTGCCGCGCGGCCAGTGAACCAGGCGCGGTAATCCTGATTGAAATATTCGGTCAGACATTCGCCGCCGCTGATCACTTCCATCGCAAAGATTCGCGAGGCTTGCGGCTGGCGCCGGGAGAACTCCATCTTGGCGCGGATGTAGCGGGTCAGCGCCTCGGCCGGATCGTCCTCGGCGGTGAGCGTATTGAAGGTGCTGTCCCACAGCTCGATGATGTTGCTCAGCACCGCCACGTACAAACCGAGTTTGTTGGTGAAGTAGTAATGCAGGTTCGCCTTGGGCAGCCCGGCATTCTGCGCGATGGTGTTCATGCTGGTGCCTTTGTACCCGTGACGGGCGAACTCGTCTTCGGCGGCTTTGAGGATGGTCTCTTCGTTCTTCTGACGAATGCGGCTGGCGGGTTTGCCGCCGTGGGCTGGGACTTCAAAGGTCATAGGCACTTCCGGGTTTGTCTGTGGGTGCAACCAGTTGCGTTGATAGCGCACCCACAGGCATCCGACAAGTCTTTGCGCGATAAAACCGTTACGCCTGTTCGATCTTGTTCAGCGGCGCGTGGGTTTCAGTGGCTTCGGTTTTCGACTCCGGCAGCAACAGGCACAGGATGATGGCGGTCAGGCCACCGCTGGTGATTGCCGAGTCGAACAGGTTTTGCACCAGTTTCGGCAGCAGGTGCAGCAGGTTCGGTTGTGCGGCGATGCCCAGACCAACGCCGAACGAAGTGGCGATGATCAACATGCTGCGCCGATCCAGCGACGACTGCGCGAGGATGCGCACGCCGGCCGCGGCCACCGCGCCGAACATCACCAGAGTCGCGCCGCCCAATACAGGTTTCGGAATCTGTTGCAGCACCGCGCCGATCATCGGGAACAGTCCGAGACAAAACAGGATCGCGCCGATGTACAGCCCGACGTAGCGGCTGGCGACGCCGGTCAACTGGATCACGCCGTTGTTCTGCGCAAACGTGGTGTTGGGGAAAGCGCTGAAGGTCGCGGCGATCATGCAGCTCACGCCATCACCGAGCACGCCACCGCGCAGGCGGCTTATATAAGATGGGCCGCTGATCGGCTGACGAGCGAGCATGCAATTGGCAGTGAGGTCGCCGACGGTTTCGATGGTGCTGATCAGATAAATCAGCGCGACCGGCAGGAAAGCTGTCCAGTCGAAGCTGAATCCGAACTTGAACGGCGTAGGAAAACTCACCAGCGGCAAGTCAGGCAATGGCTGCGGCACCAGTTTCCCACTGAACCACGCGGCCAGACTGCCGAGCACCAATCCGATGATGATCGCCGACAAGCGCACCCACGGCGTGTTCGAGCGGTTGAGCAGAATGATCGTCAGCAGCACGAACACGCCCAACGCCAGATTGCCCGGCGCACCGAAGTCCGGCGCATTGAAGCCGCCGCCGAGATCAGTGATGCCGACTTTGATCAGACTGATGCCGATCAGGGTGATAACGATCCCGGTCACCAGCGGGGTAACGACTCGACGCAATTGACCGATGAAACGGCTGAGGACGATCTGCACGATCGCGCCGAAGAAACACACACCGAAAATCATCGCCAGAATGTCTTCCGGGCTGCCGCCACGTTGCTTGACCAGAAACCCCGCCGACAGCACCGCACCGAGAAAGGCGAAACTGGTGCCTTGCAGACAGATCATCCCGGCGCCAATCCCGAACGGCCGCCGCGCCTGAATAAAGGTGCCGACGCCCGACACCATCAACGCCATGCTGATCAGGTACGGCAAATACGCGGTCAGGCCGAGGGCCGAACCAATCACCAATGGCGGGGTGATGATGCCGACGAAACTGGCGAGCACGTGTTGCAGCGCGGCAAGGGTGGCGGCGAGTGGTTTGGGGCGGTCGTTGAGGCCGTAGATCAGGTCGCTGGACGGTGCGGAATCTGGCTGCATGGCTTAAGGCTTCTTATCAAAGGAACGAAGTAATTCCCTCTCTGCAAAAACCTGTCCACTTGCTCAACTTTATCGGCAAATAACCCGCAAATGTAGGAGCTGCCGCAGGCTGCGATCTTTTGATCTTGCCTTCAACGCGTCGCCGCCAAACTCTCCAAAAAGCTCTCCAGCACCAAATGAGGGCGCCGCCCCTTGCGCGTGACCGATGCCAGACTCAAATCGTAAAACCGCGTCCCTGCTTTCAAGGCACGCAAACGCCCCTGCTGCACCCAAAGACTGGCGTAATGATCCGGCAAATACCCAATGTAACGCCCGGTCAAAATCAAAAACGCCATGCCCTCACGGTCAGAAGCACTGGCCGTGCAATTGAGCGCCTGGTAATGCGCCTGGATATCCGCCGGCAAACGAAACGTCGGCGCAATCGCGTCCTGGCTGTTCAGGCGCTCGTCATCCAGTTGCTTGTCATCGACATAAAACAACGGATGACCGACCGCGCAATAAAGCAGCGAACGTTCGCTATACAGCGGCTGATACTCCAAGCCCGACAAAGCACTGGCCTGCGGCACCACGCCGACATGCAGGCGGCCATCGAGCACACCTTGCTCGACTTCGTTCGGCGCAATCATGCGGATCTGAATCTGCACATCCGGCCCGCGTTCCTTCAACTGCGCGAGGGCGTGGGTGATGCGCATGTGGGGGAGGGTGACGAGGTTGTCGGTCAGGCCGATGATCAGTTCACCGCGCAAATGCTGGTGCAGGCCGTTGACCTCGGTGCGAAAACTTTCCAGCGCACTTAATAGTTGCAACGCCGATTGATACACCTCGCGACCTTCTTCGGTCAGCGAGAACCCGGCGCGACCACGCTGACACAGGCGCAAACCGAGGCGCTGCTCCAGATCGCTCATCTGCTGACTGATCGCCGAGCGACCGATGCCGAGCACGGTTTCCGCTGCCGAGAAGCCACCGCACTCCACCACGCTGCGAAAAATCCGTAGCAGGCGAATATCAAAGTCACTGACCTGGGCCAGCGGATCGGGGCGGCGGCTGCTCATCTTATTGTTCTCATTGTTTAGCAAAGTTCTAACTGAAGGTTAGAAGAGTTGGATTTCACCGACTTTATCGCCGTGGCAATTTAGCTGCAACAACGCTTTTTATCTCCCTGACGCTTATGCCCTGCGAGGTTTTGCCCGATGAACATGCCTGAAAACGCTCAGTCGCCACTGGCCAGCCAACTGAAGCTGGATGCGCACTGGATGCCGTACACCGCCAACCGTAACTTCCAGCGCGATCCGCGTTTGATCGTTGGCGCCGAAGGCAGCTGGCTGATCGACGACAAGGGCCGCCGGGTATACGACTCGCTGTCCGGTCTGTGGACCTGCGGCGCCGGTCACACCCGCAAGGAAATTCAGGAAGCGGTCTCCAAGCAATTGGGCACCCTCGATTACTCGCCGGGCTTTCAGTACGGTCACCCGCTGTCGTTCCAACTGGCCGAGAAAATCACCGAGCTGACCCCGGGCAATCTGAATCACGTGTTCTTCACCGACTCGGGTTCCGAATGCGCCGACACCGCGGTGAAAATGGTGCGTGCCTACTGGCGCCTGAAAGGTCAGGCGACCAAAACCAAAATGATCGGCCGGGCCCGTGGTTACCACGGCGTGAACATCGCCGGCACCAGCCTCGGCGGTGTCAATGGCAACCGCAAGCTGTTCGGTCAGGCGATGATGGACGTCGATCACCTGCCGCATACGCTGCTGGCGAGCAATGCGTTCTCCCGTGGCATGCCGGAGCAGGGCGGCATCGCTTTGGCCGATGAGCTGCTGAAGCTGATCGAACTGCACGATGCTTCGAACATCGCTGCGGTATTCGTTGAACCGATGGCCGGTTCCGCTGGCGTACTCGTGCCGCCACAGGGTTACCTGAAACGTCTGCGCGAGATCTGCGATCAGCACAACATCCTGCTGGTGTTCGACGAAGTGATCACCGGTTTCGGCCGTACCGGCAACATGTTCGGCGCGGATACCTTTGGTGTGACCCCGGATCTGATGTGCATCGCCAAGCAAGTCACCAACGGCGCGATCCCGATGGGCGCGGTGATTGCCAGCTCCGAGATCTATCAGACGTTCATGAATCAGCCGACCCCGGAGTACGCCGTGGAATTCCCGCACGGCTACACCTACTCGGCGCACCCGGTGGCTTGCGCTGCTGGCCTGGCGGCACTCGACCTGCTGCAAAAAGAAAACCTGGTGCAGAGCGTCGCTGAAGTCGCGCCGCATTTTGAAAACGCGCTGCATGGCCTGAAAGGCTCGAAGCATGTCATCGACATTCGTAACTTCGGTCTGGCCGGTGCGATCCAGATTGCCGGCCGTGACGGCGACGCCATCGTGCGTCCGTTCGAAGCGGGCATGGCTCTGTGGAAAGCCGGGTTCTACGTACGTTTCGGCGGCGACACCCTGCAGTTCGGCCCAACCTTCAACAGCAAGCCGCAAGACCTCGATCGTCTGTTCGACGCGGTCGGCGAAGTGCTGAACAAGCTCGACTGATTCCACGCAGAACCTGTGGGAGCCGAGCTTGCTCGCGAAGGCGTTCTGAAGAGCGCCAAAGACATCCGGCTCCCCCACAAAGCTACCTATATATAGAAGGCGCCCTTCAATGGGCGCCCGCTGAACAAAAAATCAGGAGTTTTCGATGAGCGTTATCCCGCATTTGATCAATGGCGAACTGGTGACCGAGAACGGTCGCGCGGTTGATGTGTTCAACCCGTCCACCGGTCAGGCTATCCACAAGCTGCCATTGGCCACCCGCGAAACCATCCAGAAAGCCATCGATGCCGCTAAGGCTGCGTTCCCTGCCTGGCGCAACACGCCACCGGCCAAACGTGCCCAGGTGATGTTCCGCTTCAAGCAACTGCTCGAGCAGAACGAAGCGCGCATCTCGCAACTGATCAGCGAAGAACACGGCAAGACCCTCGAAGACGCCGCCGGTGAACTGAAGCGCGGCATCGAGAACGTCGAATTCGCCTGCGCCGCCCCGGAAATCCTCAAGGGCGAGTACAGCCGCAACGTCGGCCCGAACATCGACGCATGGTCGGACTTCCAGCCGCTGGGCATCGTTGCCGGTATCACCCCGTTCAACTTCCCGGCCATGGTGCCGCTGTGGATGTACCCGCTGGCGATCGTCTGCGGCAACTGCTTCATCCTCAAGCCGTCCGAGCGCGACCCGAGCTCGACATTGCTGATCGCTCAGTTGCTGCTGGAAGCCGGTTTGCCGAAAGGCGTAATGAGCGTGGTGCACGGTGACAAGACTGCCGTCGACGCGTTGATCGAAGCGCCGGAAGTCAAAGCGCTGAGCTTCGTCGGTTCGACGCCGATTGCTGAGTACATCTACGCCGAAGGCACCAAGCGCGGCAAACGCGTGCAGGCACTGGGCGGCGCGAAGAACCATGCAGTACTGATGCCGGATGCCGATCTGGATAACGCGGTCAGCGCACTGATGGGCGCGGCGTACGGTTCGTGCGGCGAGCGTTGCATGGCGATTTCTGTTGCCGTGTGTGTTGGCGACCAGGTTGCGGATGCGCTGGTGGCGAAACTGGTGCCACAGATTCAGGCGCTGAAAATCGGTGCCGGCACTTCGTGCGGTCTGGACATGGGCCCACTGGTCACCGGTCAGGCGCGCGACAAGGTCAGCGGTTACGTTGATGACGGCGTGGCAGCGGGCGCGACTTTGGTGGTCGACGGTCGTGGTTTCAGCGTCGCTGGTCATGAAGAAGGCTTCTTCCTCGGTGGCTGCCTGTTCGACAACGTCACCCCGGAAATGCGCATCTATAAAGAAGAGATCTTCGGCCCGGTACTGTGCATCGTTCGCGTGAACAGCCTGGAAGAGGCCATGCAACTGATCAACGATCACGAATACGGTAACGGCACCTGCATCTTTACCCGTGACGGTGAAGCGGCGCGTCTGTTCTGTGACGAGATCGAAGTCGGCATGGTTGGCGTCAACGTGCCGCTGCCAGTACCGGTGGCTTACCACAGCTTCGGCGGCTGGAAGCGTTCGCTGTTTGGCGACCTCCACGCTTATGGCCCGGACGGCGTGCGCTTCTACACCCGTCGCAAAGCGATCACCCAGCGCTGGCCGCAGCGTGCGAGCCACGAGGCTTCGCAGTTCGCCTTCCCTAGCTTGTAAGTAGAAGGGTGGGGCAACGAAGGCCGACCCCTTGGGGTCGGCCTTCGTGTTTGCGGGCTTTTTTGACCAATGTGACAGAAATATGAAAATAGACGTTGACGGCAGATCCCAGACGTCTATAATTCGCCCCACTTCCGGCGCAGTCGAAACGGAAAACTCCTTGAGATTCAATGAGTTATGTAGGTTTCGGCAGCAAGTGCTTCAGTTCATCGAAGCCAAAAGGAAGTTGAAAAAGAGGTGTTGACAGCAGCGTGTAACGCTGTAGAATTCGCCTCCCGCTGACGAGAGATCTGAAGCGCAAGTGGTTGAAGTTGTTGAAGAATTCTTCGAAAACTTCTGAAAATAATCACTTGACAGCAAATGAGGCTGCTGTAGAATGCGCGCCTCGGTTGAGACGAAAGATCTTAACCAACCGCTCTTTAACAACTGAATCAAGCAATTCGTGTGGGTGCTTGTGGAGTCAGACTGATAGTCAACAAGATTATCAGCATCACAAGTTACTCCGCGAGAAATCAAAGATGTAACCAACGATTGCTGAGCCAAGTTTAGGGTTTCTTAAAAACCCAAAGATGTTTGAACTGAAGAGTTTGATCATGGCTCAGATTGAACGCTGGCGGCAGGCCTAACACATGCAAGTCGAGCGGATGAGAGGAGCTTGCTCCTTAATTCAGCGGCGGAC